>NZ_CP014863.1 GCF_002214585.1 Thermococcus profundus | reverse complement strand
TTAAAATAGTATTGTCTGATTGCAATGAAAAGGAGCATAAATAGTCTCCTCTAAAATTAACCTATTCCAGCTTAAGGAAGACTTACAGAAGTATTCCAACCTTAATAAAAGCCAAATTCCAAAAAACAGACAATAATTCACTTTATTTTTTATTTAATTTCCTAAAAATGTACGAAAGCTTTTTAAACCAAAGAAACATAGACAATAATAGGAAAAATGGAAAGGGTGATTAGGATGAAGTTCGTTACAAAACACGTCTCTCCTCACAAGCCGGCGAAGAACCTTATGGCTAATGGCCACTTTTCACCAGTATTGAAGCCCTCTGACGGAGTATCAAACACGGTAATTACAAAGGTGTACTCAATAGATGGTGTGATAATTAACCCGTCCAATTTTTACTTGTACTCTATTGGGGAAGAGAGGGGTTTTGAGAAGTACTTGCTTACGGGCACTCAAAAGGTTAGTGTGAGTGTGGAAGGGAAATACACTACGATCCCTGTTCCAGTGTGGTTGTACATAGTTTATTCTGTTCGGGATGAGAGGGCTGTGTTCTCGGGGGTAGTTAACAATACGGGCGTGCATTATGTTTCCAGTGTGGAGGAGGCGAAAGATCCACTTAATACGATAATGAAATTAGTTGTTAAGGCCATAAAAAGCAGTGTGGCCAATAAAACAATCTGAAATATCTAGTTTTTAATGTAGAAAATGTAGGAATATTACAAAATCATTATTAAAAATAATAGCTAAAGGCCTGCCTCTTTTTTGAGTTGCTGAATTAGTGCTTCATCTTTCAACAGGTCCTCAATGGAAACCCTGTACTCATCAATCGGCGTCCCCTCAGTATTCTCAGGAGACAAAATCTCCCCAAGGCGATCCACCAAATTAGACATATCCACACGAATCTTATTTTCCTCGGGACAAACCACCAGTGGAACCTCCGCCAAAGGTATCCTCGCAGGAGGCTCCTCCTCATCCGTAATCATCGAAGACATAATCTGAAGCAAAACCCATTTTAGTACTTCGCCCGAGGGTAGGAAATCAAGGTGGAAAGTCAAGAGGGATTTTGTCATATTCGTTATGTCAATCATCACTAGCGGGACGGTAACTGGAGTATTGTTGATGGTTATCTTGACTTTTCTGAGGGGCGGCCTAATCTTAAAGGCGTCTGATGGTTGTTTTTCAGCCCATACAGGGACGAATATTGCAGTTTTTGTTTTGAAGTCATAGAATTCTTTGACGTAGGGGAGTTTTAGTTTTGAGAGGTCCTTGAGCCTTTTTCCTCTGGGGTGGGAGTATTCTTTGATGAATTCTTCTATTACCTTGTGAGGGTTAGTGTTTTTGTCTTCGAGTAGGTTGATCGCAATGAGGGGCATTTCCATAAAGATTCTCACTTTTTCGGTTGTTTTTTTGCTGGTGCGGTTTCTAAATATTATCCCCCTGACCCAGGCGGGGAAAGGTCCAAACTCTTCCATATTAACAAACCTCCTTTAGGAACTTCTTTAGTGGAGTCATGTCTACAACAATGTACTCTCTCTGAGCCTCAACAAGAGGCATGCAGACCTTTTTGTTTTCTTTTATTTTTCTTAGTATCATCTCGTTGATCTTTCTAGGGTTTTTAGGGATACCTTCGCAATCAAGCTGCTTAATTAGGATTGGTAGATCCCGTAAGCAGTCTTTTAGAAAGTTTATGGTCCCTTCAGGCACCTTAGACTCTAAAGAACCAATCGGCTCAAGCTCCCCTAACCCTTGTAGATATTTTAGAGGCCGTTTTGCTATTATTAGATAATTTGAGGATTTATCCACTAAGAGATAAATAATTTGAGTGCCAGGTTTCAACCATGGCAGTAATGTTTTGAAAAGTACCCGCTTATTTTTTCTTTTGTAGAAATAAAGACAAGTATTCTCTTTAATGTTTAGTGAGGGGAATATCAGGGAGTTCTTAATAAAGAGTTTCCCCTGCCGAATTTTGGAGAGTTCCCTGAGTAATGGTTCTGTACTAACAAGGAGCTCACTATCCCCGCTATCATTGTCTCTGAGAGGAAGGGTCATACGCTTTGGAAATTCTCCGTTTCTGAGTTGGGATATGATTGTTTTAGGCGAAATCTCCAACTGATGAATGTAAAAGTTAACGAGTGATGATGCGCTAATGTACCTTTTTTCGATATTAACCACAAGGCCAATTGGAGCAATTTCGTCCTTAGGGCTAATAGATTTAATGTGAAGAGTCGTGTAGTCAGTTATCCACAACTCAACGAGCGGAAATGACAGGGATTCAACAAATGATTTAGGAAGAAAAAGTTTCGGCATTAAGTAGTTCTCGGAGTAATTAAAGTGAATCTTGGCAATATTGTAATCATAACTTTTAACATATGGTAGTATCCGGATTATCATAGTACAACCCCCAACTACATCTCCACTATTCTCTGTTTATTTGGTTTAAAAATTTTGTGAAATTTTCCACAATCACATTTTCCCTCCAAAAACCGCACCGTCTAAGGCGGGGAAAGTCGGAAAAACATAATTAGACCACAGAAGACTTTCACACTACCTTTAATAAAAATGAACAGGCATTTTTAACAAATCTTTTAAACTAAAGAAACATAAATATGTTGGGGATCACAATGCCAAACCCGTTAATAGGATACACAAAACTCGGAACACACACAATAATGGCGTACATCATAACCACCGAAGGCGCCTGGGTGTACTCTTACACACCCTACCCCCAAGTCCTAAAACTCGCCCCCACCCAACTCACAGGCTTCACGAACAAAGGAGAAACCAAAATAGCCGAAGTCACCCCCCAAATAGTGAGAGAATACAAAATCATGCTAGAACTCCTGAATGGTGTAGCCAACAACAGCGTTTACAACATCTTCAAGCCCCACATTGAAACCATACCGAACCTCGAAGAAAAGCCCATTGAAATAAAGAAAATCCTCGACTCCAAACACGGCACGGCAGGAATAGCAGTTGGGGCCCAATTACCAGCACTTTTCATGGACCTCGCAAGATACCACGGCTTTGAAAACAAAGTCCGCACTTACACGAGATCCAAAGAGGATGAAACCTACTTTAATGCAATCTCCGAGGCAATAAAAAACATCAAAGTAGGGAAGATTAAACCAGTACCCGTTTTACCAAGGCCGCTCCCGAAGTGGGATTTTTATGCTGGACTTCACATGGCGGGAGACAACGCTGACTACTTCATCAGGCATCCAGATGGAAGCATGACGCTTTTCCATGTTGGTTACGTGAGTTACGCTACTAAACTATCATCTGGGGAGGCAGAGGAGTTCTTGAGGAAGAGGGTTCAACCTGTTGCTTCGCGGTGGGGGTTCTTCCCGCTGGACAATGTGACTGTGGGCAGCGTGGCGGCGGTCTTTGAGAAGGTGGTTCAGGACGGGATGAGTAATTTGGAGTTGATTGGTAGGGGTTTGAAGAGGGATTTTGGGGGTATTGACCCAAGTAGTTTGAGTGATGCGGATCTTGAGTTTTTGAGGAGGGAGGTTGAGAAACGCCTTAGTACTGTGACTGCGAGTACTATCATCTTGACTCCGACGTGGGAGCTTGTGAAGCTTGGCTTGCACCCTGTTGAGGGATTGAGGGCGTCTTTTGACCTTCTCACGAACGAGAACAACGTGGGTTTGTCAAAGGAAGAAGTCAAGTTTATTCTCCACAAGGCTTTGAGTTAATTGCAGTTTTTCTTCAAAATTCTCATTCAGAGCTGAGATGTTAGATCTTGCTATCCTAAGAAAAATCTATTTAAACTAAAGGAACATAAAAGCAATATTGTGATGGCACATGGTAACGGTGAAAACTTTTGATCACAAGATCAGGACTCTGGATAACTTTGTAAAAATCAAAAAGGAGGCTGTGTACCTCCCTAAAATTGAACTGATTTATCCTAACGCATCCAAGGAGATCTTATTCTGCCCCGAAACCATCAAAACATTCAGCAAAGAAGGGCCAGCAAAAGCCCTCCTCCAATTGCCCCTCACCGAAACGAACACCTACGACACCCCCACTGAAATAAGAATCTACCGCACCCACTCACCATACGAGGAATTATTCGCCGTAGCAACAGCAGGACTCCTAATCAAAAACTGTAACCAGTGCCCCCAAGTCAAGGGCCTCAACTTCCTCACCGAAAAACAAGCCCGCACCGTCCTAAGCATGATCAACGCCGGAGCCTGGACCAAAGAATTTGCCAAGCAATACTTCGCACACTTAATAGAAAACAAGCGCTTCTACTTCGTAGATGATTCCACAGGGACATTCATCGTCCCAAATAAAATCAAGAAAAAACCCGCGATAGCTGAGTGGAGCCGCCTCAACTACGATTGGATAACTCCAAAAGTACTCCCAGGATACTCTCCAAAGAAAAACAAACCCATAATCGAACGGTTAATCGTGGAAAAACCCTTCCCTAAGGTTACCATTTACAAGATCTACGTGGAAACCGAGGAAAAGAGCATAAACATTTATGGCAAGGTTTCAATAAAAGCAAAGGATGTTAAGCCTTTCCCGAAGGGGGACGAGTTAATATTGAATTATGAGGTTGACGAGGTGGTTACTTCTTTCTCCAGTGTTACGAAGGACGCGACTGGCGTGTCCATAATTGATCTAGCACATTTGAAGGGATACTTAGCACGTGAGAATATGGGCAAGGTTGAGTATTTTGAGGGGAATCTTAAGTGGAAGCATGCTGAGCTCTTCTCCCTTAACGGGGAGATGTACGTGACGTTGTACGTCGAGTGGAAGGAGACTGGGAGCCAGGATAAGATTATCATCCCTCGTCGTTTGGTTGGGATTCTCTCGCAGGTTAACCCTGAATTCAAGAACTTGCCGGTAGTTATGGTTTAATTTAACTGCTGCACTCCCTAATTTCTTTTTGAAATTCCACCTAAATACAATGAATTACACCAAGGCCGAAGTCAAGAAAGAATCCGTGATAATTCTGCTAAGGGGAGATAGAACTAAATAGAAAAAACAAGAAAGAAGAGTCCCTAAAAAGTAAAAAACAAAACATTTCTTGTTTTTTCTTATTTTTAAGGTTAAGAGGCCGGATTTGGTTTGGTACTAATTCTTGAAAATCCACAAATCTTTTAAACCAAAGAAACATAACTAATAATGGAGGGATAGGAAGATGGCGGGAATGATATGGGTTGGCCCCGGGAAAACCCCGACCGAAGTGGCCTGGGTGAAGGAGAGGGTTAGTCAAAACCTTGAGCACCTAGCCAGGACAAAGACTTTCAAATACACTATGACTGATGTAGGAGACGGTTTCATTGTGACCTTCAACAACAACGCTGCCATTGCAATGACAATATTCAAGCAAGAGTATGCTACTGATAATATTCCTATTATTGAAGAGTACCACCCCACTATTAAGGGGCACAGTGTTGCTGCTTACTTGGGTGAGGGTAAGATTGACGCGCATTACCTTTACGGGGGTTATTTCAATGGTCATTACATTTACGCGCACCTCACTGTGAACCAGGGTGAGGAGACCATTGCGGGTCTCGAGGTTTATGCTTCTAGCGCGATCATGCTTGAGGACCTTTTGAAGATTCTGGCTGATGTGTTTAACAAGGAGTTTGATGTGGAGATTCCCTCGGAGATTACTAAGGTAAAGGATCCTGAGAAGAAAAATGCGTGGATGGTTCAGAGTGTTGAGATTAACGAAAAGTATGCAAAGTATTCTTTTTACAGGAGCCCTTGAAGAATGAGAGCTTTCAAAAAGTAAAAAACCAACATTGAAGACCACCAACAAGATGATTTGGGAAGCTATCGTTTAATTGGTGTTATTATCGGATAAAATGTCATTAAAACCCAAGCACTAATAACACCAGTCAAGGCCGCTAGTAGTATTAGATTCGTCACAACTCCCTTTTTTAGCAGCAAGTATCCAATAAGCAAGCTAAGGAACATTGAAGAAATCTGAACAACAAGAATCTTTGCAGGATTGATTAAAGCATTGATCAAGAGTTCATCCATCAACTCTCTGAAGGTTTCATAATCGTTTGTTGAGGGCACTAAGAATATTCCGTCTATGCCATCAAAAAAAGCACCCAGTTTTGCACTTGGGAGAATAATTATTCGTATGGGTTTATCCTTTAATAGAGGGATTGTTTCAGAGGCCCATGCAAACCCGTTATCATCAATGGGTTTTACGACCACTACTTCTACACCACTAATGTGTTTAGTGCCCTTTGCACTTTCCGGTGTGAATTCAAGTATTTTTTCAGCCATTTCTTTTACAGAGTACCTTCTCTTATTTTTAGCAGCCCAATAGAAAACACTTCCAAACACAACAGCACTAACCCAGCTTATCAAGATTATTTCAACTCCCCATGTGGTTTTAGATAGAAGGTACAGGCTTAGGTACTCAACCGGGGCGAACAATAAGAACATTGTTACGAATCGAATTCCATTCATGATAACCTCACTCTTTAATTTCTGCTTATTGAGGGATCACACCTATGTCACCTTTTTCACGCGAATCTTATCAAAGATTAAAAACAGAAAAAACTCATCTTTTGATCTCAAAATCAGGGATGTATTTTCTGACGAATTCCCAATCGCCCCTAAGCACAATCCCCTGATCAGCACCAACGTCCAAATTAAACAGCACCGTATTCTTAAACGTCTCCGGCGTGTCAAAACCCGCAATCGCAACATCAGCAAACAAATCATCAACCTCCTTAACAGGCGGCTTCTCCCAATCCACGTACGGATACCTGTACAAACCCCAGAACCAATCAATCACATCCCTAACGAACTGGTCCTCAAAAACCTCAGCATTGTACCCAGTCTTCACGAACGGGCCCGGCTCAACCAACCCAGCCAGCACAGCCCCCGCCATCTGCATAGCAAACGTGTAAAGCAACTCAGACAACACAGTAGCCTTAGCATCGTCCTTCAACCTGGAAACCACAGGATACTCATTCTGAAAAGCCTGCAACACCATAGAGAATGCCTCATCGAGACTAAAGTATGGGTCATTCTTCGCATGATAATGCATGTTATCCAGCTTGATGACCTCTGACATGAGGTACGGGAGACGGTACATTACTCCAGCATTACTGTCAAGGACCAGCAAGGGGTACACCTCCGCGGCCTCAGTGTTGGTTTCAGGGATCGTGTAATAGTCGGTTAGTTTCCCAGCCCTGAGGCGGAACTCCCATGTGTGGAAGTTGGGGAGAATCGCTCCTAGGGCAATTGCTTCTAGAACCTTGTTTCCGTAAGTGTATGGGCTGACTTCGAATTCGACTTCGCCTATTATGGATTGTGATGGTATTGCATGGTATGGGAGGGTTATCATCCATTTGACGAGGAGGTCCTCCTCTTTGTCTTTGTACGTTAAGTGGATTGGAATGTTTTTGTGGGTCATAAAACCGTATCCGAGGCCGAATTCTTTGTCGTAGATTCCTTCTTTGAGTCCTTCCCTTATGAGGGAGATTTGGTTCTCGTCAGGATTTGCAAAGGCTTTCTTAATATTCCCTTCAGATTCAGGGTCCATGTAAAGGAACGGGTTCATTTTCATACACCCCATACACTTAATCAGATAAAAGACCATTAATCATCTCGTGAGAATTCAAATGAAGCCCAATTCCCATTGTTTGAGGTAGTCTTGAGGAGAGACGGCTTCCCGGATTGTAAAGTGACATCCTACCCTGGATAACTACTTGACGCACAACCCAATCCCCAACCACTAACTTACCAAGCATTTCCAACGAGAGTCTTTTACTGTCAAAATCCACCTGGTACCAACCACCAACATTCTCAGCCCTAGCCTCAGGAGGCTGCTCCGTCCACATAAGCACCCTCTCAACCTTCCCCAAAAGCAAGGCCCTCAACAAAGGCGCCAAACGAACCGCATCAACATCCCCCAACTGCCCCACAATTAAGGGAACATCACTAGCCTCATAATCCTTCGAAAGCTCTGTAAAAAGCGTGGCCACAGTACTAGAGAACGGATTCTTACGCAGGAACCTAACGTGAATCACTGGAATCCCTTTCTTTGAACCATCCTCCCGTATGATCCAGCCGTCATCATCTTTCAAAGTGACCTTGGCCTCTTTGCCGTCGAGTATGATGTTCATTGTAATGTTGCCTTCATCATCCTTGGTTTCGACTATCCTGAAGTACTTTTCTTTGAGGACCCCATTGTCCTCGTAGGTTATTGCTCCTTGCATGTTAAACCAGCGGGATTTTGAAGCTATGAAGCCAGCAGCAAAGCGGTGGTAATAATCCATCTCTCCCGGCTTCCACTCTCCATTCCCGTCATGCTCACTCATCAGAACCACCCCACTGTTAATTTTTGCCAAAGACACTCATTGTTTGTCTTTCGAATACTGTTTATGTTTCTTTAGTTTAAAAAGTTTTCCACAATAGAAAAGGGAGAAAAATAGGCAAACTATCTAAATAAACCCCAAATCAGTATTTTCTAGTTTTATCTCCCTCCAATACGCTGTTCTTCCAACGAGAAATTTATTTTTACAAGAAATGCCTTTTACTTCCTACCAACCCATCACCAAGAAAAGTCCACGCATGGCTCAGGTGGTAACGTAAACAAAAACATAAATAAAACCCACAAACTAATAAGAACATAAGGAGGAATTGAAAATGCCCTACGTGATAATCCTCAACGGAGACGCTTACAAAACCAGAAGCAAAGCACGCTACCACGCAGAAAAACTAATCAAAGCACTCAACCTCCACGACTCCCCAGATAAAGAACTCGAGGACCCAGCCCAAAGAAAAGAAGCCAACAAAGAAAGACTAGAATCCCTCCTAATTGACAACATCCACTACGTAGACGAAGACACCGGGTACTACGACACCCTTAACAGGCAAGTTTACAAGACAATGACGGAAGCCATAAACAGCATAACCCCCCACGACTTAAAGAGAGCAAACGAAATCACCGGCGGCAAAGTCAAAACCAAACTCGATTACGTGCAACACTTCATCCACCCAATCACACTCAAAGGATGAAGATAGGCACACCACGGCGGGCTTACTATCTACCCCCACCTTAACCCACAAGGGAAACCCCCACCCAGAAACGCCGAAAACACCACCACTCCAACCAGAACCCCCGTTATGATAAATCCGACTTTTAAAACCCCCCACGCTTTTTAAACCCCCCGCACCCCCTTGAACTAAACTATCAAGCATTGGCTTAAAAATCGAAGAGCACACTCACCCATTCTTGGGGAAGACTGCTATTCGGGGTTTATTACTAAATTCCTAATCAAGCCAGTGTTTTTTAATCGGTTACTGTGGTTTGATGAATGGTGTCAGTCACGATTTTTTGCCTTGAACGTTGCATTTAAAGACACACAAATACGGGTTTTGTCCGATTACCTTAATGCAATAAATTTAAGTGCTTTTTCTATTGCAACCTAATAATTGGACAAAATTCGTATTTGTTTCTCACTAATTGCAACGTTCACCATATTTTTCAAGCAAGCATATTTTAAAGGGGTTTATCCGGAGTTGAAATAGCTTGTTAATGCAGTATTTCTAGCTGAATACACAGTTTTTAAGCTTTTTCATTTAGTTAAGTTCTATGTACCCCGCTTTTACAGTTTGCTCTTATCTCAGTGATTGGTTTAATGAGGATTTTAAGAGAGATTAGCTAGTGATGTAAATAGTAAGTCCCATCAAGTCTTAACTCAAGAGCAGAAAAAACGCATAGCAGATTCAGGATCAAAGACCAAATAGATAAAACAATATTGAAATAACTTTTTTAACTATCCACAACTAAAAACAAATGGGGCAAAAAAATGTTCTCAAAACTACGCCGACTCCTAAACCTTTCAGAAGAAGTCGATCAGCTAAAACAAGAACTCTCCAAAGTGGAGAACTTGGAACAACGTCTGAACGAGCTTGAGGAACAAATTAAAGTCCTAGAAGCTAAGACCGCACCTATCCAAGAAGTTCAAGAAGTTAAAAAAACTCTCCAACAACTTCAAACAGAAGTTCATAATCTTACAGTATTCTCCCTGATGGAATCAAATAAAGAAAAAAACTCCAGCCTGGAGAATTTGAAAAAAACTATCATAGAGCTCTTATCACGTGGAGAAGTCAAATCAATGACAGAACTAAAGAAAATGACTGGTGCAAGCTGGCGCGAGCTTTACGCTGCATTGAAAGAGCTCGAAAAGGAGAAAAAGATTATGAAAAAACGCAAAAAGAAGCGCGTGGTGGTCACATTAACTTCGGTTAATACCGAAGCCAAAGATAAGTGAGAAGGAAATCACCCTCACATGTGTGCCTTTTTATGAGAACCAGCCCGAACACGAGAACTTGCCACGTCCCTCTTAGCTAGTAAACTCCGCATTAAGTCATCTTTATCCTCTAACAACCTCTGTTCCTGAGCCCGCACAAGATCATCAAGCAGGACAACAAAATTCTCCCGCCACTCAGGGTTTAAAGAGTAGTATTTCCTCGGTTTATTCCTCGCGCGTACAGAACGATCAATACGAACGTCCACAATGTGGTATTCAACCAGTAGGGCTATTGTGTCGCTAAACTCACTCATCGTTGACTGCGTAACCTCTAAGGCCTCAGCAAGCTTTACCTGACATATCTCTCCCTCATTGCACCTGCACCACACACGACCAGTGCGACTGTTATCATAAAAACCCCGACAGCCTGGATAGACTCCCCCCAGTCCCTCGTCTTTGACTACTTCCGCATTCTTTAGGACTGCAATGACCCTGGAAAAGACGCTGAGATCCAATCGCATTACCATACTCTCACCTCTTTGACTTCGGTGTTAAACAAAGTCAAAATAAACTTAGCTACTGAACCGATAGATAAAAACAAATTCTCCACACGTTTATTACCTAAAACACAATTTTTAATGCTCTAATCAAGATAAAAGCCCAAAATATGACGGCACCAACGTGGAGAATTCAAGAAAAACCCTTTTTACGTTCAACACCTCGATATTTATTCAGATACTTCAGAATCGCAAGCTCTACATAAGCCGCTGGAAAGCTTCAGAACTTACTCTTTGTCTTAACATTAAAAGAGTGAGCTTTATGGAAGAGAACACCGAATCCTGCGTAATGTTTTTAATAAGAGTATCCAACTTAGTAGTTGAAAAACACCGAAGAGGTGGTACCCAGAACAATGGGTGTGTAAAAATAAAAACCCAAACTTGAACCCCAACCCCGCGGCCGCCCCCCGCAGGGAAAGGGGAAAACATACCGAGGTGATCGTTCATGACACGGCTAGTTGATAATAGGTTAGGTGGAATATTTAAGACTTTCGGCTCAAAGGCTCTCGAGGCCATAGGAGGAGTAGTTAAAACCGGCAGCAAGAGCTGGTACTACGACTTTTCTGACAACCCAACAGCGAACACGGCCCGAGACAAACCCCTCAGAATGACCAGAAAGCCCCCATACGAATTCCAACTCCCCAAGAACACAAGGATAAACCCCACCAACAACACTGGAATATGGCTCACAAAATACGACCTTCTCCTGACCTTAAACAACACGCACTACCTAATCTCATACAACCCCAAGAACTTTGGCGTGTTCAAAGTCCAGATCGTCCAGGACGTTGAGAAGACCAGAATATTCGCCCTCGCTCACATAGCGAAGGCAGCCCCAGTCCTCGCCGAGAAGAAGAGCCACACGATGGTTTTCCACTTAACGGCCTTCACCACCCAAGACCTCGCGTTCTTCCAGGCCAAACAGCGCGCCTGGACAAAATATTCAAGACAGTACAAGCGGTTGGGCATTCCAATCCCCAAGACAGGCCCCAGCGTCCTCAGGGAGTACATCCAAGTGGACATGAACAGCATAGGGCCTGAGACCCTTGGGGCTGCCCTGAGGAACAAGGAAGCTGGGCGCGCGCTCTGGCCGTTCCTCGTACAGCTCAAGAAGAGCCTTGCTCGGGTGAAATTCAAGGCTCTCATCAGGGACCTCGACGAGGACACGGCCAAGCTCCTCCTTGCTGAAGCCATCGAGCGGGGGAGTGCCTACAAGAAGGCCAACTCTGAGGAAGTCTCCATCACGGCGGAAGTTGATGAGATTGCCCGTGAGTATGGTATTAAGGCATCGCTTGAGAAGTTGGCCAGGGTTCTAGGTGGCTACACCAAGTATGAGAGGGACGTTAATGGAGTAATCAGGAAGGTTCTCAAGGTGAGCAAAGAGGTCATTGGGAGTGTTGTTACTATGTTAGAACTTTTGGCGAAACCCAGTGCTGGGACGGCAGTAGGCCCCCTTGTGGAGGCAGTGAATACCGTGTTGAGGGAAGTGTTCCTTATGGGTGTTGTGGTCCCGAACAACAGTCGGGGGGAGAATAGTTTAGTAACTATTGGTTAATTTAATCAGAGATAACCTGTGTTTGGGCTGTGTTCAGCCATTATTCACCTGTTTGGGTTAGTTTAGGGAATAGGAAAAAGTTCGGAAAACAGCCAGAGAAACAGGAGAGGACTGAAAGATCATGAAGACTGAACAGTAAGAACTCAGAAAGAATGATTGAAAAGAGCCAATAAAAATGAAAAATAAAATAAGAGATGTGGGAGAGAGTATGGAGTATTGTTGTCGTTTTGGTAGTTTTTGTCAGTAAGTATTTTTCATTTAAAGTTTTCTTTAGTTTTTGTTCTCTTTTCTGACCAATGTTTGAATTTTTCTTCATTTTTCACTTTCCTCTTCCTATTCCGGTCTTTTGTTTTTGGCTAAAAGCAACTCCTGAAGAACATTGTCCTCTCATTCTCTCTTTCCTTTTTGCGTGGAGTGGTGTGTTGTTTGACCCTCGCTAGATGATTTTCAAAAAAGTTCCAAAATGGCGACAACATTAGAGGGTGGGGGTATGTTGCGAAGTGGAACCATGTTTGGGGAATAGCAATTCCCATTCCTCATCTCATACCATTTCCATATTCTATGAAAATTTTTTCATAAAATATTCTTAGAAAAGCTCCAAAATTGATGTGACTTGTTACGTTGAAATTGCCTATGTTTATTGCTGAATACTATTTTTCTTCCTTGTTTTCTTATTTTTGTTTTTGTTATCTTCTCTGGATTGTTGATTTCTGTTTATTTGGCCTGTAATAATTTAATAACATAAAGTAACTAAAATTCTGCAAATACATACAATACCCAGTTCCACTTCGCAACATACCCCCCCACCCCTCTATTAGGAAGTGGGGGATATGGAGGATTATGGGAAATGCTTTTAAATAATGCCCCCCTTGTTGGGAAGTGGAAACCTGAATAAGAAATGGGGGCTTGGACATGAGGATAAAAGATATCCTTCAAAAGTTTGAATCTACTCATCAACTACTGGTTCATCCTGAGGTGTTATCTGAAAGTTACATACCCCCACGTCTCTTGTTTAGGGAGAAGGAGATTGAAGACATTACTAAGCACGCTGCAAGTTTCCTCTTCCAGGGGATTAATATTAATGTCATCATTTATGGGGAGCCCGGTGTAGGTAAGACTGTGGCAGTTCGACAACTAGAGCAGGACTACAATGATCTCGCTCGTGAGAAGAACATCAACAGTCGGGCAATTTACATAAGTGTTAAGGATCTCACTCACAGAAATGCTCTCCTCGCTCTTGCCAGAGAATTAGGAGTGTCTGGGCTCCATGGGGGTATGAGTACGGCGGATGTTTATGATAAGCTTCTGGAGTTTTTAAGGACTTCTAACATGCGATATCTTTTCATTATGGATGAGATTGATAAAATGCGGAAGAAAGAGGGGGATTTGGATGGGTTGATTTATTCACTGACGCGGATCAACGAGCGCGCTGGTAAGGTGGCTGTTTCGAATTTTTTTGTCACGAACAATGCTGTGACACTCGAACGGCTCTCTGCACCAACTTTTTCAAGCCTTTCACCGGTTCTGGTTTATTTCAGAAATTACGATGCTGAAGAGCTTTATGCGATTCTTAAGGATCGTGTTGAGCAGGCTTTTGTTCCTGGGGCTGTGGATGATGCTGCCATACGGCTACTGGCGGCCCTCATTCGACGGCAGAGTCGGGATCTTAGATGGGCTTTTATGGTTTTGCGCGAGGCAGCTACCCTCGGCGAAGACAAGATTACTGAAAAAACGATTTGGGCTGCAATTGATCGGGTTGAGAGAAGCGTTATTGAACAGATCATCATGAATCTTGATACTGATGCCCTTCTATTGTTGCATGCTCTAGCTGCTATGAGTATTGAGAAAAAAGAAGTTAGCAGTAGCGAGCTTTACTTAAGATATCGCGATATTGCGAATGCTCTTGACTGGGATTATCGAACTATGAAGCATGTTATCAATTACATTGGTGCAAAATTGGAGAGTGAGGGCTTACTAACCAGGCGCGTTGTAAGTCGCGGTCGCTACGGGAGAACCCACATGTTTCAGTTACAAGAGGATCCGTTTCTCGTCAAGAATATTACCACTCAAGTTATTCAGCAGAAACTTCATCAAAAACCTGAAATCTCCTAAAAGGAGCGAGAGTTGTTCTATTGGGTGATAACAAATAATTCTTTAGGTCTAATAGTTTCCGAGTGTGGATGTGTCATTGGGTAGGGTCCTAATCACGCGTCTTGTGAATCACTAGTTCTGAGTTTGGAGCTTTATTTTTCAAAATTTTGACAGGGGCGAAAAACATTTTAAACTAAAGAAACATAAATGATAGTTGGGTTATGGAAATGAGGTATCTAATGGCGAAGTATGGGAGGAATGTGGAACTGTTGATTAAGGCATTCGCACTGGAGAAAAAGGTGGAGTTCGTTAATCGTGAACTAGGTCCTCAGGAGCTGGGGCTATTTGCAGATGTTGGGCTAGTAATCACTCCGACTAAGACGTATGTTTATGCGGCTACTGCCAAAAAGCTTGCTGCCAAGCACCAATTAAATCACAAGAAGTTTAAGAAGGAGTTAATGATCGGTGGAAAGATCAACTATGTCCCAGTAGTTGACGAGAAAATTGGTGAGGTTAGTAGATGGTATGTGCTTGAAACACCGTATGTAATCGAGGCCATTGAGGAATATGTAAATGTACCACCAGACTTTAGCTATCAGGTACCTCAGATTACTCCTGGACCTTTCACTAAGAAAGTACTATCTTTACTGGAGCATTATCTAAAACTAGCTTCTTCCCGCTCTGGGGAGGATTTTCAAAAGAAAAATGTGCCGTGAGTAGTGGCCGTTTTGCATCTATCCATTTTGTTTGCAAATTGATACTTTCTTGTTTACTTCTTGAATTAGTACATGAGGGTAGCCACTATGAGGCGCATATCTCTGTTAATTAGGATTAACCTGGAGGGGAATCTTAAAAATATCATGCTTAAGCGTTAGTTTTTGTTGATTTCAGCGTAACTCTATTAAAGAGTAAGATTAAACCAAGAAATGAACGAAGATGAACTCTCAATCTCCTCCTAGTACTGGTTTTTAGGCTTTTAAAGGTGTATGACGTTAGTTGATAATCAACTAAACTTGGTTTAGTTAGCTTGACTGTGAGTCTAGTTTGTCTTCCCGAGTCTCTTTCCTCTAAAATATCTCACTCTTTGGTGTGGGTTTGGCTTTTTGAGACATTCCCCTTTTGCTTTTGCTTTGTATGAGTGCATTGGTAGCAAATACTATTGTATGCTGATAATGGTCGTGGAGAATACTCGGTGATTGCCCCCTATTTCTGTGAGGATCCTAAGGTTACGTCTTGTTGGCTGGTTTGATTACTTGGAGCGTTCTAATGAACATCTCTAATCCAGAGCTTCTCAACCCTCTCTCCTGGAGAATGTTCCTCACCATTGTCATTTTGTCAAGGAGGATCCCAAGGAACCACTCGAACCACTCGGGCTCAATAACTTCTTTCTGAGCTTCGACCTCCCTTAAAACCGTGTTAAAATCAATTCCCATTTCAAGGAGCCTCAGAATGTCGTCAATGTCTTTCGAACGGCCCAGCGAAGTCACGCCCTTGAATAAGAAGATGTCCTCTGGGGAAACGAGATGCACCCTAATGGTCCTCAAGCTCTTGAACTCTTCTGGAATTGAAGACCTTCTCATGATGCCCTCCGTGAGCACGATGCCCTTCAAAACTCTCTTCACGAAAACGTCGAGATTGAAGTCCCCCATTTCAGGATCGAGCTTTTTGAAGACTGAGACAGCTCCAAGCTTTGTTGTGTACTCGTGCTCGACTACCTTGACGTAAATGACAAGCCCTTTGCGGGTTTTTAGCCTAGGTGAGGGGTTTGTTAGGACTTCCTCCAGCTGTTTGAGGGTTTTGGCGTTTTTGAGAACAATATCGACATCGGCCGTTGCTGGTTTAATGCCTCTCAGGGCTAGGTTGCCGCCACCAATCAGGAAGATGTCAATCTTTTCAGCTCCCATGAGTTGGGCCTTCTCGTCAAGGAGCACAAATTCCTCAATCAGTCTTTCTCTGGTGATCATACTTGTGGCCTCCAAAATATTGTCTCCAGAGTTCTTCGACCTCTTCTCTTGAGGGGAATGGGTAGTGCTTGGGCACGCCTTTGAGGAATTCGAGGAGGTCATCAACAACATCCGAGACTTCGAACTTGGCCGCAAGCTTCCTCAGCTTCTTCTCGTCAAAACTCACTCCTCTGAGGAGGGCAGAGGCATAAAGAAGTTCTCGAGTATCTGATCCTAGCCTCAAAGTATGAACAACGACCTCCTCAAGGCTGATCTCTCTCGCAGGTCTGTAATAATGGTAAACTCCCGATGAAATGAGAGGAAGCCCAAAGTCGGAGAACCGGGCAAGGCCCGTGAGTTGGAACTCACCAACGCTTTTCCCCTTAAACTTCTTGGTCGTGAGTATGAGTTCTCCAACGCCGCTCCACACGACTGTGGCGCTAGGATCGAACTCCTCTACCTTCAGCGTGTTTTCAAGCCAAAAATACTCCTCAGCGAAAGCTTTCAGAAGGGCGAACCGCTCGTTCAGGAAGTAACCTTCTTTGGTTTTTCCGACGATGAGGTGTTCCATCAGTTCGTTCAGGATTCGGTGGAGGGTTGGCCTGCTCACGTTGGCTTTGAGTTGGAGGAGCCAGGGGGGTTGTGGGGTTTCAACTTTGAGGGCCGCGAGGGTTTTGAGATAATTCCCGCTCAGGAGCTTTTCGAGGTTGAGATGGGAGTACTCTGTTTTTATCCGCTTCAAGAGTTGGGTGGCCTTGTTGTTTGCTGGTTTGATTGTGAGGGGTTTTTTGCTCTGGCGCTCAATGAGGCCTTTTCTCTCAAGGGAGCTTATCGTGACTGAAAGTGTGGGTTTTGAGAGATTGAGCTTTTCTGCTAGTTCCTTCAATGTCATTGGTTCATCCAGAGCGAGGAGAACCTTAAGCTCTGACTTTGTGAGGGACATGTTTCAATTTTTCAAATTTTAGTTTAAAAATATTTGGTTTTTTGGGATACTATTTGGAATCCAAGACTAAAACTTAATAAACTCTTAAGGATTATTGCTTATTAAACGAAGGCTTGTGACATATTTATTTTGCCTATTAACGGGGAGTGAGGATGTTGGTTGAGGAAAACAAAGAACGACTTGAAAAAATGGAGGAGATAATTTACACAGCCCTCTTAAACAGTGGAATAACCGGGGAAGAAGCCCGCAGGATTGCGAAGGGAATACGTGCATTTGCAGAGGAGGTAACTTCTGAAATGTCCTTCATAAAGGGGATACGGCTTTTGCTGCAACCTGAAGGACCAAGCTTCTTCTGTGTGGGTTGTGGTAGTAGGCACATTAGCTATTTGGGAACTTTTATCCCCACTGACCCGGAGGTTTTAGAACTCGCGGGGTATCGAATTATCGTGTATGGGATATGTGAGAAATGTATGAGGGAACATCCTCCTGAATATTTTGAGTCTCAAATTGTGAAGTTGCTCTGGGAAGGAGCTCCTCGGTTAAAACTTTGAATTCACTATTCAACATCTTTTCAAGTAACCTTTACATTGTCATGGTCATGTAATATCGCTGAGATCGTATTAGGAGCCTCTTAAGCGTATTAATTAAATACATCTTTTTTGATTGGTTGCCCTTTAAGAGCTATGAGTACAAGTGAAGCTCGACTTAATGTGCAGGCACTACACCCAGGAAGATTCAACTTTTTAACGTGCTTTTCTCGGATTTGTTTTTCTTGTGTGATCTCCCCCATACGGTATGCCCTTTTTAAACGTGCCATAATTATGTCACTAAGAGCCCGACCCTCAAAACCAGAAAAAAGCCCAAACACAGCTGCTTTTCGAAAACCTTAAAACCTTTATGACACAAAAATGTCATAAAAGACAAACTTAGGACGTGATATCATGATCGAAAAAATAATCCAAACCTTAGTAGACTGGGGGATGGTTCCTCACCGCCAAAAAACCAAAGCCGAAACCATCAGAACCATAACCAACATGCTTGAGGCAATAAAACACGAGTACGACGGAAAACTGCCCCGCTGGGAACTAAAACACTTCGTTCAAAGATTCTCTAGGAATTCGGGGTTCTCAGAAAGGCAAATTTACCGCTACATCAACTCACTGAGGGCCTTGGGCTTTCTTGATGACTATGTCGAGCTATCAACCGGAAAACACTACATCGTGCTTTCAAAACGCTTTGGAAGCAGAATGCTCGATCTTTACCGCAAATACCGCGCTTGGCTCGAAGAATGAGCTTAATAATATGTTGAAAACGACACTAACTACTCAGGGTCTTCTGAGGAGAGAGTAACGGGAGCCTGAAGGTTCGTATTGCTACACTCTCAAATGTAACTTCCAAAACTGATTCATTCCCTTTTTTGAGGATAAGGACATCACTACTCTTGGATCTCTTAAGAACTCTTTCGAGATCATACCAGGGAATTTCAACGAGTTCTTTATCCTCAATGTTGTATTTTAAAAATAGTCCTCGTGGAATGTAAATCTTCACAAAAGCAACTCTCTTTGGCTCTGTTATTTGTAGTGAAGCTCCTTGTTCTGCAACTTCAAGTATCACGACCTTTGAAGGGGGATTCTCGCCTAATAAATTAACCGCTGCGACTAGCATATCCACAAGAGGCTTGGTGCTGCTTAATGCGAGCTCAAATGCCATGATTCCTCACCATACGGATGTTTGGCTGGGAGCTAATAAATTTCGTCCACATTGTGAATTTTCGTGAGTGGATAAGCACTTTAAACCCCCGCTCTTCTTAGAATTTCCCTGTACTCTTTCTCTTTGACATACCTTCCAGAGACGGCGATAAACCTCGGTGGCTTAACTGGCTTTGAATATTTCATCACGTTCTTCAGCTTGAGAACCATCCAGGGCCTCGGCCTCCTTCCGCGTGAGTGCCATTTCTCACGCTCCTTCTCATACTGTCTGAGCTCCTTCGGAGTGAGGAAAAGCTCGTCCCCATATTTTTTGATGACCTCCTCAACGTTCGTGAGCTGCTCAACCGCCTCAACTTCAGCCTCTCCAAGCCAGGCCTGACCTTCCCTGGAGGCATAAAAGATGACTTTCATGCCCGGCTGAACTCTCAGCGTCGAAGGCTTGACGAAGACAGTCTTGCCCTCTTTAAGAATCCTGTCAAGGAACCACTTTGGGACTGGAAAGGTGACACCCACGACTTCCTCTTCCATTATTCTCACCATCCCAATAATCACTGTTAACGATTAAATAATGTTTTGGAAAGAAAAAATCAAAGAATTAACCTTCTACTTCCTCCGGAACGAAGAGAAGTCCAGCTACTATGTGCGGCTTGACTCCCTCTGTTTTCCGCTTTTTAATTTCCTCTTTGATGGCATTCCGGCGGGCTGCAATGCCAAAGCGCTCAACAAGTTCCTGGCAGAGGTTTATCACTGTATCCCTCGATGTTCTTTTCGTTACATTGGCCCTGAGCAGGGCGTTCTTAAATGGCTCATTATTGAGGTAGCCCCAGTACACCAGATCATGAAGCTGGCTGAGATACTCTTTCTCTCCGGGATTCTTCGTTTTTGCCATTTTTTCCTCGATCTTTCCAAGGATGAGTTTCACCTTTGGAGGTATTTTAGAGGCACTCCTACGTGTGTACTCCAGCTCGCTTTCGGATATCTTCAATAGTTCTTTGAAGTTAGATAGTGCCCTATTAGCCACGAGACGATAAGTCTTCATAGCCTCCCTGCTGTTGTATGGTCGAGTGTTCTCCTTCAATCCAGTATCCTTTAACAGTTGCTCAATTGGAACGTTTTGGGGCTTCCACTCTCCATTTATGAGGCGGTAAACAAAGTATTGGGAAATCACTCCGTTAGTGCAGACAAAGAAGGCTACTGATTCTTTTCCCTTGGGGAGTTTTACAATGCTTCTCATTGAGTACCTCTTTATTATCTCTTTGAACCTTTCCTCGTTGGCTTCTTTGTAATCCCGCAACAGCTTTTCGGCAAAAGTAGTGACTGAGAGCAAGGAACTGCTGAACTCCTCTTCTATTTTTTCCATCTCATCTGTCCCATAGATGGCTCTTATCGCCGATGGATTCCACTCCTCTTCTTCTTGAAGGATCTTTCCATCTGTTCCAAGTGCTCTGCTGAACTCCTGGACCCTTCTCTCTACCTTTTGCAGGAGTCCTAGATTTTCCTCAAGCTTTTTCTCGGGGAAGAAGTTGTAAACTAGAATCTCATCATGCTCCGTTCCAATTCTGTCAACTCTACCTATTCTCTGGATTAGCTTGATGGGGGTCCAATGTAGATCATAATTTACGACAACATTCGCATCCTGGAGGTTAAGACCTTCGCTGAGGACATCAGTCGCTATTAAAATATGAAGCTCCTGTGACTCATCAATATCTAGATTTCCATTCGATTTTGGAGCGAAACGCTTGATTTTGTCGGCTATTCCCTTGGTGTTTGAGCTCACGTAATCCATTTTTTGAGAAATATCCTTAGGAAGAATTTCCTTGAGGCCCTTGTGGATCCACTGAACGGTCTCTTCGAATTCACTGAAGACGAGAACCTTCTTGCCTTCTTTCCTCAGTTTTATGATTTCCTCTGCTAGCCTCCTAAGCTTTGGATCTTTCTCTGGATGGTTCTCAAGGTCCTCCTTGAGTTTTTTCAACGGTTTTTCCATTGACTCAAGGATTTTGATATCATGCTCTAAATCCTCAAGGAGCTTTCCAACCCTGAAAGCACCAGCCTTGTAAGTTACTTTGTTTTTGAGCTTGTACTTTTCGATGAACTCTGCAACCTCCTCATCGCTGAGGAGTCCCTCTTCATTACTATTGATCTTTCCAAGAAGAATGTCGTCAAACTCATCTCCCGCTGGGATGAGGCCATTCTGGACAAATTTAATGAAGTTTTTAGTCTTTATTAAGTCCCTCCGTAGAGTCTGATACATGGCATACCAAGAACTTTCAAGGCGTTTTAGGTAGAGGATTCTCATTAGGCCCTTGAGGGGTTTGCCAGCCGAGGATAGGTTCTTGTAGGGTTCAGCCTCCCTAAACTGGGGAAGTACGTAGTTGTAGAGGTCGAACCTAGCGTAATTCATGGAAGAAATTCCATTCAGAAGTAGCTCGTAAATGTCCTCTGGGTAGACCTCCGATATTGTGTATGTGAGCACTGACAGCTCTCTCCGTGGGAAACAAAGTTTTTTGTTCTTCTTTATCTTGATGCAGTTGCCTTCGCCCCCGTAGAGCTTGAGAATATCATACCTAGTTCTTCGTATTAGAACTTCTCTCAGTACGTATGACGGATCAATTTCACCTCTCTCTATGGCCTTCGTTAACTCGTCCCAAGTCTGCGGCGTTATTGGGAATGGATGTCTCCTCTCTGGAAGGAAAAGACGAATCTGGTTGATTATGTCCCTGTACATCTTTCTGTACGGTGTCGCAGTTAAGAGAATGAGCCTTTTGCCAGCCACAAGTTCCTGGAGGTTTTTGTACGATTTCGTGTGTGGATTTGAATAGTGGTGGGCTTCATCAACCAGCACGGTTCCTACGCGTTTTATGTACTCTTCCATTTCCTGATACTTCTCTGGGGATAACTCTCTGCGAGGGAGCAGGCCGGATGAAAACACTTTTCCAGGAATGTTATTCTCTCTTAATAGGCTTTCCCAGTAGCGAATAAGGCCAGGTGGGGCTATTACCGCAACTTCCTTCGGACGACCCTGGAGAAGATCTAAGAGTGAGAAATGCTCCAGGAGTGCCAGTCCAATGTAGCTCTTGCCAAGACCAACTACATCGCTTATTAAGACTCCCCCGTACTTATTAACGATGGATATTGCTCTCACAACCGCATCTTTCTGGAAGTCATAGAGTTTGTCTTCAAGCCTTCTCAACAGGAATCCTGTATCCCTCTCCAGTATCTCCTTGTAGAGCTCGTACAGTCCCCTGATAAAGACTTCCCAGGGTGAGGGGAGATTGCCGGGTACTTGGCCTGCCCAACTTCTCCCTATTATCTCAAGCAATTTGGGGTTGAATGGTAATGCTTCTTTCCATATTCCCTCGTACCATTCCTTCAGGCTCTCGAAATGAGTAGACTGAACGATGGCGTTCAGTTCAGTATTGCCAGAGAGTCCAGCTAATGTGAAATTGCTTGACCCAACGAGGCCTATCCGCATCATGGAAGTTTCTGAGGGATAAAACAGGTAAGCTTTTGCATGCATGAACTCCTTGACGTAGATTTTGATCTCAAGTTTCCCGCTCTGGATCCACTCCATGAGCCTTCTTAAGAATAGCTCATTTTCTTCGCTCTGTTCCATGAAATTGGCGTTTTTTTCGATGTCTTCGCTCTGTTGGTCGAGGTTGGTTTCAATGCTTTTTTCACGGCGCTTTATCTTCTGAAGAGCTTCGAGTGAATGATAAACCATACTAAGTTGCTCGAAGGTTTCCCTGTTCGTCTGGTTGCCTATCACTATTCTCATCCTGCCTCCTTTGGAGAAGAAAGTCTCAAGTTCATCCTGAATTTCCCTCATCCCACTTATGAAAAGAAAGCCAACCGCAACGTCTATCTGGTTGTAGTATCCAGAAGTCAGAACCTCCCTGAGGACGTCTATTAGTCTAACCCTTTGGTTGTCAACAAGGCCGTGCCTGTCAAGAAGTTGTATGGCTGACTCAGCCATTGTTTTTCACCTCATTTAGAGGTTTTAAATCTCCTGAGATTTCCATTAATTCTTCTCTTAACTCATCAACAAACTTCAAAAATTCTTCTTTGCTGAAAGGTTCCACAATCAGGCCACTATCCCTCTCTATCTCGGCGCCAATATCTGTGAGGAAAGTGCCTTCTTCAATTGAATTCAGAGCAACTTCCAGATGTTCCCTTGCTAACGAACTCAAGGCCAAGTAGTTTCTTATCTTGTCGACTATTTTATTCTTGTATTTTGAAATCTCAAGCCCACGTTGATTGAGTTTGTACAAATCATAGAGGTCCCTGAGCTTAAACTCCCGTCTGGTTAAGAGTGCCCTGACTTTCTCCACGAGGATTTCCCTGTCAGAGTATGCAAGAATGCGAAGAGGATAATAGTTGCCAAGGAATTCTATGTACTTTTCATATTCCTTTGAAGTGAGCGTAATCCCCTTCCAGGATAATAATGTGTTCGCTTTCAATGTTTTAGGCTTAAACGCGAGTTTTTCCGCGTAGTTTACTTCTATTTTTATCTTCTCACCGAGTGGGGAGTACAACACTATCTCCCTGAACCAGCCCGGACCAATCCTGAAGCTAAAATACCTATGGTTATTGAAGTCATTATGCCCCGAGTACTGAAACTCAAGGCCTAAGTCCTCCGCGACGCACTTCAGGATTTCTGCTATTCTTCCCGTTTCCTCGTTCAGGAACTGCCTGAGTTGACTCCTGCTCAGTTCTCTAAGCCTGTCGCTATCCCGGTATGCGAAATCCAGATCTCTGCTGAAGCGGTAATAACCGAGGTGACACTTCACAAGGCATGTGCCACCTTTGAAAATGTAGTTTTCCTTAAACTGCGGATCCCTCTCAAGTTCTTTCAAAATCGTATGGATTATGTAGTCCCATTCGACGAGATCAATGGATTTTATTCCTGTTTTTCTGGAAACGAACCTTGCAAAACCTCTCCTTTCGTTCCTGCGGATTTCCATCAGGAGTGAATTACCTTCCATCCCGGATCACCTTCCTCACTGACATTGGATACCTCTCGGAATATCGTTTGAGCTTTTCTCTATCAGCATACCCCGAGTATTCCCTCCAGATTCTCAGGGCAAGTTCCCTGGAAACAGTACCATAACTGGAAAAGTAGAGGAAATCAAGAAGGGTCTTTTCAATGTCGGAGAGCTTCAACGAGTCCCTTACGATTATTCCGAAATCGAAGATATTCCGCCTGCTCCTGATTATTCTCACGGGTGTTCCGTTCACGTTTATGACTTTTGGCCTGGCTATTCTGTCGTTGATAACGAAAACGGTTGTGAATGTCTCGTGGGTGAGGCCGTTGAGTACCAGGGCCGTAAACAGACCGAAATACCAGTTCTCCGTTATCCTGCTCATTCCGAGAGAGAGGAGTTTGTAGACTGGTGGGGAACCCCCCGATGAGAATTCCAGCGGAGTTTTCACGTAGTACAAACCCCGGAGAATTCTAATAACGTAGCCGTACTGGATAAGGTAGTTCACGAGATAGTCAACGTCCTCGCTGAAGTAAGTGGCGAGCTTCTCCAGTTCTTCGCGGGTTATTACCTGTCCACCGTAATCCGAAAGGAGCAGCTGAATGATCGGCTTCATGATCTTCATTTTGACTAACAACCCATAAAAAGTTAGTGGTTGTTAGTTAAGTTAAACTTGAGAAGAAGCTAAATTTTTCCACTTCTCCGGATCATTTTTGTCTTGATTTAAACTTCTTAGCTTCAACAAAAAATTCTTTGAAACATTTCTCCAAAAATTTGGCAACAAATTCTTGGTATTCGGGATCGTTTAATCCAAGACGCTGGTTTAATTCGTCAAACCCTGTCTGCTTGTTGAATTCATTGAGATACTCCGAAAACTTCTCCTGAAAGCGCAGTTGATTCTTCGTCTGCTTAAACATTGGCCATACTTTGATCTGCTTTGAGAGAAGTTCAACGTCTATTTTCTCCTCTTTAACGGCACTTAGAACCCCTTTAATGTAAACCCACTCCGTAGGTGAAAAGAACTCCTTAAACTCATCTTGGTATGTGAGTATGGTTTTAGAAAGCGAACTAAGGCCCTTAAGAACTTCTTGATAGTTTTTAAGGATATCATCAATTAGTTGTTTGGCCTTTTTCTCTGGATCAAGGGGATCAAAAATAAATGAGTAGAAGAGGTTTGCACCAAATGCTAAGATTATGGCGTCAGAAAGTTTATCAATTGCCCTTTTGGTTTGTCCAATATCCTCTTCAATGAGTCGCCAAAGTGTGCTTTTGAGTTCCTTTTTGGCAATTGCCTCTTGTAGCAGTCTGATTATTGTAATGCCTTCACCGATTAGGCCTAAAAGGGTTTTAAAATCAAATGAGACATCCGCCGGAATCTAAATCACCTCCCCTCAGCCATGCCTTCCAACGCTTTAAGCCCAGAGGAGATCTGTTGTTGAAGTAAACTGGGGTTTTCAACTCTCACCGAGAATAGTAGAATAAAACCACCACGGACTGGAAGCTTCACTGGTTTGGATATTGAAAGCCCGTTGGACTTAAGTTTCTCATGAAGTGGTTCGTAGATTCCATCTCTTATGATATCATCCCAAAAGTATCCTTCCTCTATTGGCTCTATTTTCCGTGTATTTTTGTTAATCCCAATAGCATAGAACTTGAAATTTGTTCCAGAGATTTTCTTAAGAATATCACTAAACAGATAGTCCACAATCTCCTCAGAATCTTTGGGTTTGCCTTTTTCATTGTAGAGAACATCACGTCCTTTGAATTCCATGACGTCCTCTATTTCCGGAATCATGTCCACATCAGCTATCTGTTTTGTTTTTTGAATGTACTCTAGAACCTTCTGAAAAACATAATACTGCTCGCTGAAACTTCCAATAAAGTTCAGGATTGATAACTTCAGCAATGTGCGATATGTTGGAGACAACTCTTTCCATTCATTTTCATCTCCATCCGCTTTTGGAAGTTCCTTAAAGAGTTCCTCGAATTCGGGCGGAAGTCTGTTGTACAGGTACACATTATCAATTTTAATAGGCTTGTCTGGATTTATGTCCCGATTTAAAACCATCATCTTTAGTGTGCTGTTCTCCAGTATCCTCTCTGCAAGGATATTAAGAAAATCAGGTGATAGCTCAATAAACTTCTCATGATTTTTGCTAAAGTAAACCAAAACAATGTCACCGCCATCTTTAGGTAAAACTAGCTTTCCAGTCTCTTTATTGTACAAACCATCAATCCTCTCTTCGTATGGTGGATTGCCTTGGATAGAAGAAAGTACTGATTGCAAATCTGGCTGTTTGATCATTTCCCTAAGTTTATTGGGGAGTTCTTCAAGATATGCAATCTGATAGTCCCAATCAGAGCGAAGTTGTTTGGCATAGTAAAATAGCTCTCCAAGTTTATCTCTGGGGACCTTCTTTTTAAAGGCTGGGAATATCCCATAGTCAATGTTCAAGCTTAATTCGCCGACCTTTAACTTTCCCCGATTTAGGTCAATGCAGATATCCTCAGTGATGGCTCTCCCGCCCTCCATTCTCTCCTCCAGCTTAAGCACAGTATCGATATCCAATTCAATTGAGAGTCTGTAGTTCCCAAAAGTGCCTACGAACTTTACTGTGAGGTTCTCTGGAAGGGGTCTTCTCTTTGGAGGAATTCCGAGCCATTCAAGGAATGTTTTGTTAGAGTCATGCTTAAGATACATCCTTGCTTTGAGGGTATTGTCCTCAAGGATAAATACAATAAAACGATAGAGATTATCCTTGTCAAGGAAGCGTTCGTAAACCTTAAAGCTATGTGTTTCTTCTTCCCTGCCCACACTACGTTCCTTAATCTTGCTGTGAATTAAATAGAGTTTATTTTCGTAGAGAACTGCAATAACGTATTTTCCTTCAGCCCTCATTGATGTGGCGGTTCCATTTTCGAGAAAATCCAAGAGGAGTGTTTCAAGCTGGGTAGGATCATTATTTTTGAGCACATTTCTGACCCTGAGGATTAAACTTCTCTTAGTGAAATCGCCCTCCTCATAATTTTTACGGGCTAGGGGGAATATTTCTTTCTCTAAGAACTCAAGGAATTCTTCTGCCTCCTCCCCTGTAAGTTCTTCTCTCTGGATATCATCCTCTGTCACTGTCTCAATTTCGATCTCAGATTTTAGGGGGATGTAAAGAAGATAAACTGGTGAGTCCATAAAGACTCACCTCTTCCCCTTCTTTGAAAACGTCCTCGCCTTCACCAGCCTTGCCTTCACGAGTTCGACAACCGCCCTGTAAACCTCAAGCTGCTCCTCCTCGGTCAATCCGAGCGCCTCAAAGATCACCCTGTCAAGCTCGCGCCTGTCTGGAAGAACCCTGCCAATGGAGACGTCCTCAGGCTTGACGTTGCTGAAGTCTCTGTTTGGTTTCGGAAGGCCGAGCTCCTCGAAGATGGACTTGATCGGGCGGTTGGCTAACTTCATTAGGAGCCAATGTAATTTTTCTGCCCTATCTACGTCGTCTATGTGGAGTACTAATATCTCTTGGCTCATGTACACATCAATGTCAAGAACGCCTTCTCCTAAATTGCTTCTCCCATACAGTTCAAGGAACAGTGGCAAAATTGTAGAAGCTAAATATCCCATAGTTGTATCTATGTTGGACTCATCCAAACGCACCCCATAAAGGTTCTTGTTTTCAAGCGCTTGAGCAGTATTCAGAGCTATCTTGTATGTGTTCCAGTACCTTTCTGGAATTAAAATATGGGACGGCTCCCTAACACCTAAATCCCACCAGAGGGTGCGTGATCTAGTTGTTGGTCTATTCTGATATCCCCGACTCTCTCCCCACTCGATGTACTCCAACGCATGAACCTTGCCAGCTCTCTTTAGCGCTTCTTTCGAGAGATTACAGAGGAACACACGAAGCTTCAGGTCCTCTGGCCTAATTACATAGGTCTTTATCTCCTGCGGGCTCTTCACGACCGGTCTCAGAAACTCCTCTTCAATGTAGCCCTCCCATCCCGCCTTGTTCCTCACTGCAACTAAGCCCTCTCCCGGCTCGTGAACCCTTCCACAAACCGGACAGATCGGCCACTCCTTTGGATTCTTTATCGGCTCAAGGTAGAAGAACTCGTTCGCTCCCGTTGTGAACCCTCTCCTGACCTCGGCAATCTCCCCAAGCCTCACGAGCTTGCCCTTCCCCTTGTCGAGGATAACGTAGAATATCTTCGGCGCCCTTATGAGTATTCCGCCCCACTTCATTCCACTGTACTCACCCTGAAGGGTGTAAGTCCCCTTGAGGAACTCCCTGACCTTGAAGCCGCCCATTTTGGCAAGCTCTATCTCTCTAACGGTTCTAACCCTCACCTCGTCGTCCTCGTAGCTGTGGACGATTCCTCCAAAGATCTCGACGCCCTTCTCCTCGAAGTACGGTTTCAGTATCTTCTCGACGAGTTTCTCGCCTACCCAGTCAAAGTCCCTCTTGAGGAGGACGAAGTTGGTGAAGGACTTCTCATCGAGCAGGTTGAAGAGCTTGGCCGGCTTCCTCGTGAGGACGGTTATCACCGTGTTAACGTCCGCCTGCTCGAAGCTCCTCTTCGTGTAGTCTATCACAGCCTTGAGGTAGGTCGCCCTTATGAAGAACTCCTGAAGGGCCTTTCCGAAGTCCACGTCCAGCCAGGAGTTTGAGGTAATGAAGACGAGCGAGCCATTGGGGTTCAGCAGGTTTACGGCCTGGATGAAGAAATAAGCATAGAGGTCGCTCCTTCCCGGCAGGGTAGTCTCCCACTTAAACTTCTCCCTTAGAATGGTCTCCATGTGGGCCTTTATCTTGTTCTTGTAGTCCTTCTTAAGCTTCTCCTGCTCTTTCTTTGGAAGCATCTGAAACTCGGCCAAATCGTAGTACTCTGGGTAGATCTTCTCCTGCCTCACGTAGGGTGGATTGGCTATCACGATGTCGAAGCCCTTCTTTTCAAGCATCACGTCCGGGAAGTCAAGCTCCCAGATGAAAGGCGGCTTTTCCAAGGTCGAGTAGTCCTGCTTTGACACCGCCTCAAGGAGTAGTCTGATCTCCTTCTTCTCCTTTGCCTTCATCTCCTCGTTAAGGGCACTCTCAAGGAACTCTTGGAGGGCGCCCCATTTTGCGTCCTGGATGTCCTTCAGAGTAACGGGCTTTCCGTTGATCTTTTCACCCATAAAGTACTTCCTCACGAGCTCTTTGTAGCTTACTATCGCCTCACTTGCGCCCGTTCTTGCCCAGAGGAGTTTGAGGCTCTCCCTGAACTTGGCTAAGGGAATCTCGATGACCTTTTTCCTTCCGCCGATTTTAAGGACAAAGTGCGGTGGGGCGAGGGAGTCGCCAACGGCCAGCTTGGTTTCGAGGTTTGGAAGGATCGGCTCATTGGGTATTTTGCCCTCCCCTTCAATGAGGGCCAGCCAGAGCCTGAGCTTGGCTACCCTTATCGCCCAGTCCTTGATGTCAACGCCGTAGATGTTGTCGCGGATTATCTCAAGCTTCTTCTTGTAGGTGATCTTGGAGTCCTCTGTGAGCTTTTCGTAGAGCTCTATGAGAAGGTGATACATACCAACGAGAAAGGCACCACTTCCCGCGGCGGGGTCAACGATTTTAACATCTTTGAGGGCCTTTTCAATCTCTTCAATCTCGCCCCAAGTGAGTGAATTTGGATCCCAATCGTAGGATGGCGTGAAGATGAACTTCCTCAAAATTTCTTTGTCGAGCTTGGTGTTCCTTTCGAGGTACTCATAGACCGCCATCCTGCACATAAAGTCCACTTCGCTCCTTGGTGTGTAGAATATTCCCGATGCTCTCCTTTCCTCTTCACTCCCGGCCTGCTCTTCAGCCGCTATGAGGGACTCGTAAATCTTGCCGAGCATTGCTGGGTCAACGGCCACCTCAACTTCGTAGGGAGTCTCCTCCGTGACGGTGAAGTTGTATGCTTCGAAGAAGCCGAGGACTATCTCCGACAACAGTTTATCATCTATCTCGGTGATTATCTCGTCGAGGTTAACCCCTGCAATCTCAACCGGGCTGAAGAGGCCACCGTTGAAGTAGGGAACCCCGTAGAGGAATATGTCTCTAACAACGGGAGATGGAACGCTCTTTATCTCCTCGCTGTCTTTGCGTGCGTATCCTCTCCTCGGCTTGTTCATGGCGTAGAGGAAGAGCACCCTGAGGTAGTCCCTGTAAAAGTTGCCTCCGTACTCCTCGTACTGGTCGTGAAGCCACTTCGAGGAGGAGGATATTGAAGGAGACTACTTAGATGATTTTGTGGACGAAAACACCGACGAGTTAAAGATAATATCCGTTGCCCCTTCTTCTGTCCTGAATTTCTACGTTATCTACGCCGAGACCTGGAAAGACACCCTTAAGTACCGCCAAAAGCTTGTGAAGAACCTTCTGAATTTCACTTCCTTCTCAGGGGATATCTCCTTCGCCAATTTCATCCTCATACTGGACGTAACAGAGAATCCCAAGAGCTCCAAACACAAATACTGGAAGCTGATAGTTCCAATCTATCAGAGAAAGCTTGAGAGTGCGAAGCTCAACGTTTACGTCATCGATCCCTCTGAAAAGAAATTCAGGACGCTGGCTTCAAACATCGCAAAGGTGGCCCTTGAATTAGAAGGACACAAAGAACTTTCCGCCAGCTTGATTAGGGACGCTCTAAACAATTACATGCTCGTCAGACCCCTTACGGAGGAGTTTTTCAAAGATTATCGGGACAACTACTACAGGCTCAAAGATTGGATTAAGAAGCACTACGGGGCAGAACTTGAAAAGCGCTGTCCAGCGGATTATCTTCTTACGGTGGAGTCCACCCCAATCCCAGAGAAAAAGAGAAAAGAGATATTCATCGAGAGAGCCGCCAAGACCTTTGCACATACGTTCTTCAACAGGTTGATGTTTGTGTATTTCCTCCAGAAAAAGGGCTGGATAGTTGACCTTGATTCACTCAGAGAAGAGCTGAGGAAAAAAGTTGACGTCAAAAACTTTGTCCTTTCAAAGCCCCAGTACTCGAAAATTTTGCTAAAAATCTTGATGGCTTTTTCGGTGGAGGTTTCTTCATCTAAACTCCTGAGAAGGGACTCAATTGACTTGGCTTTTTCAACGACATCTTTACTTTCATTAGTCATCATAATGACCACTTCCATTCTTAGTTTCGGCCCTTGGGTTTTTGTGCATTGGTGCTTTTAAGTTTTTAATAACATCCTACTGTTCATATCTTTGACTTCGGTCTAGACTTAAGTTGATTTGCCAAAAATAACAAGTCAAGTAGCAACCTGCGCAAGGTGCTGTACGAGGCTCGCGTTGCCCAGCTCATAAAGGGAGTGCTCCCTCTTGAAATAACCCAACAAACTGTTTTCCGTATCCAAAATTCTCAAAGCCTCCCTTGCACGCGTCATCCCCACATAAAGAACGAACACAGCCTCCCTCTTTTCCGACTCAGTAGCAGGCAGAGCCCTAGTGGAATCGTACAAATAAACGACATCAAACTCGGCTCCCTTGCTCGCATGAATAGTGTCAATGAAAAGATGAGAGTCAGTCAGTGCCCGTCCAGTCCTTAAAAGAACTAGGAGGACATCATAATAATCCTTGTCACGGAGGTATGTTTCAACGTCCTTCCTGCTCAGAAACCGCATAGGGTTCTCAAGGAACCTTTCAATAACGGGCCGATTTTTCTCAACGAGCCTTCTCAACTTCTCATTCTTTTGCACGTGATCAAGAGTTGCGCCCTTGAACTTCATCTTGTCGAAATTGACTCCTCGCTCCTTGAAAGAATAAAGCAGCATTCGCTCGATTAGCTCATTGTCGAGGTACCTCGAAAAGGCAGTGAGGCGAAGGAACCTCTTAACATTAGCCCTCCAACCTGGTGAAGCGAACAATTCTTCTTTGACCTCTTTTGGAACGGCTCCCTCCTCAAGCCCGTTCTGGAGATAATCCACTCCAGCTAGGATGAACATGAGTTTGTCCGCCGCGCTTGCCGCAGAGGCCTTCAATCGTTTTGGCGAGTACCCAGCCAGTATGAACAGCTTCTCAAAAAACCGAGCCTGAACATTAGTCCTTGTCAAGATTGCAACACTCTTCCCTCTTTTGAGCTCATCGCCCGCCTCCTCAATCAGTTTACGAACTTGACTCATCTTGATAGCCTCACTAACAGTGTTCCCATCAACAAGATCAACAAAGGGGATAACTCGATACTCCCCGATTTCTGGCCTCGGCTCATAGTTCAGAAAACTCGGATTTAGTACCGCTCTAGTTCGGATGAGGAGTTGTTTGCTGGCAAAGCTCACAGTCCGAGGAACTCGAAAAGAACGCTTGAGGACTATCGTCTCAACGTCCACTCCCAACAACTTGTCCAACTCCATGAAAAAGCGCGGGTCAGCCGCTTGGAACGAATAAATCGTCTGGTGCGGATCCCCAGCAAAAACAACGAGGTCAATAGCATCCTGATTGTCTTGGACAATCTTTGAGATAATCGAGTACTGAAGCGCCGAGAGATCCTGTGCCTCATCAATAATGAGGTATCCAATCTCCTCGTCACCAAAGGAGGAGAGATCAATGTGCTCCTCGTCGAATAGGGCCATGAGAACGTCGTTGTAGTCCCAATAGCCAGTTTTCTCCTTGAATTCCAAATAGCTCAACAGTACTTCCTGCTCTTTACCCTGAAGCCTGGGTAATATGTGCTTTGCTAAAACAATGCCAATATCTTTCTCTTCCGGGTAATATCTGTTGATCGCCGCTGAAAGCATGTTTGCAATGGTATTTCCCAACAGAGGGGCAAAAGGCTCCTCGGTCGAGAATGGAATGTTGAACTTCCTGCAAAACACAACAAAGGTATCGCCCGGACGGCCGTTCACCGTAGGGAATTTTATTGATCTTCTTTGGGCTAGATAAGAGGCCGCAAACGAATGCAATGTCCGAATGTTCGTCAAATAGCCCGTATCCTCCTGTCCCGTTAATCTCTTGGCAAGCTCCTTGGCAGCAGTGCTGCTAAACGTTAACATCAATGCTTCTTTTCCTCTTGGGACGTTTAAATCACCGAAATATTCATTAATAATGTCCCTTTGGAGTGAAGAGAGTGGTCTGTTCGTCAAATATGAGTAAAGAGATAGAAGGGTTGTAGTTTTGCCTGTGCCAGCATTGCCTACGATCCTGATGGCCTTCATCGGGGCTCACCCCCTCCAGCTTGGATCTCAAGAACTGCAGGCGTCTCTTCGGCCTCTGAAGTTTGCTGTTCAATGGCTTCTCTAAGCTTCTCTTTGAGCTCAAACAGTTTGAGCGAGTTAAGGGCTTCTTCAATACTGATTATCCTCTTGCGAACGTCCTCGTTGAACACCTCAGAGATGAAATCAAATACTGCATTGGCGCTCAGACGGTAAAATGTTTCCTGCGCAACAATGGAGGAATCGAAGTTGACATCCCCTTTGAAGTCCCTCAACAGTTCCTCAAGCATTTTGACCTTCCGCGTGGTCCGGTACTTTCCAGGAGCATTGTTGATGAACAGTTTGCGTTTTCTGAGGGCGGAGACAAACGCCTTACCACTGACCTTGTTCAATGACAAGCGCTCCTCAATTAGAGAGGCTGGAATAAGCAATTCTCCCCTGTTAGTGACATAAACCCAATCTTGGTAATAAACTTCGTCGCTTTTAACAATTAGGACACGGGCGTCTGAGAGAATCGAGTACAAAATCTCTTCAGCAAGTTCCTCATCAGTTTGAATCCTCACGATTTCCCAACTGTCTCTGAGAGCATGCTCAAATTTCTCCAGTTCTCTTGTGAGTTTCGCCTCTGTTACATTGTGAAATAGACTATTCAGACCTAAGTAGAGTTTTGGGTTAATAATCATTGCATGTTCCAAATTTTTGAACCTGAGCGCTCTGGCTAATTGATCTTGTATCCAACTGTCTGGAGGAATTAGGTATTCTCGACGAACATTGCCAATAGCAGTGAGGAGGAGCATGGGTTTATCCAAGGAATTAAGAGTAATCTCGTGAACGTTCAGGTTCTTGTCAAGAACCTCCAGAGAGTATCTCCTTGATGTCCCGTTAACCGTATGTTTGACGTAAATTACTGCCCTAACCAAGTTCTCCTGAACCCTATCAAACAGATTAAAAGAAAACTCAGCTATTTCTATTGCCTTTTTGTTCCGCTCTTTTTTTCTCACGCTAAGAAACTCAACGAGAAGGTTAATAAACTCCAAAAAGATCTCAAAAACCTCTTTTTCATTGTCAGTGAGATTATCGTAATCAAGCTCAAGCTCTGAGGGATCATCCTTCTCTTTCCTATGAAACTTTGAACGGCGTAGGGGGAAGGCACGATTCAGTTGCATAATCACCTGAGTCAATTGTTTCGACACAAGGTCATCAACTTCATCACAAGAACTAGCTTCTCTCATTGCTTTGCTCCTTAGAACATCCTTAAGAAGGGTCTTCCAAGCGACTTTCTCCCCCGATAATGCCCTTAAATAAGTGTAGTAAATCTTCTCAACAGCCCGCTGTCCTCCCTTGAGCAGAACACCATCAAGCTCTTTCTCGACAATTGATGTATTCTCAGAGTCTCCAGTTATGTTGAGAAACAGATTAACAGTTTCAAGTGCGTCCTGAACGCTAACGCGCCTCCATGCAAGGAATCCAGCCAACGCAAGGGCCAAATCATTGTGAGTTCCTTTCTCATACAATCCAGCAAAAATCTCGGCTATCCTTCTCTTGTGCTCATCGGAAAGGTTCAGCTTGAACTCAGAGAGTTTTACAGGCCTCGACTTAACCTGAACCTCAACTTCAGCTCCCTTTGCACGACCAATGGCAGAAGCGTGCTTCATGACCTCGAGTGCATCCACAACAAATGCCTCTGGAATGACAGCCTTTTCAAGATCATCAGCGACGAAAGCGAACTCAGTTGGGACGAACCTCTTAGTGGCCCCATTAGGGGTTAGCGGAAATCGAACGATTTGCGCCAGTTTAATCGCGTTATGATCCAGACCCACTTGTCCAAACTTCCGGTGAAATTCCTCATCCTTATGGAGAACCTCTTCAAGTTTGAGAGCAATGAACCTTAATGACTCTGTCGTTGCCAACTCCCCCGTCAGGGGCTTCTCAAGTCTAAAAGCTATTTGAACGCCCCTACCAGTAATGAGGGCGTACACTGGTGAAACTCCAGCGGTTTTGAAGGCTGAGACTGCGGTGTTCGCAAGATCAAGCAACTCAAATCTCATTTTATCGGTCAGGCCAAACCGCTCAAGCCTCTCATTGTCCTCTGGAGCGTGGAAGTAGTCAATATCCAAGATAACATTAAAAATCCCAAGAATGTTATTCTCCTTGCTCGCTTTATTGAGAAGGTTCTCCTTTCGTGGCTGCATTCCAAAATAAACGCCCCTCAGCGCCCCACTTTCGATTTCGTGCATGAGAATTGACTCAACCTTATGTGCAAATCCCATTGCAGCCCCGCGACGAGAGAGATTGAAGTACCGACTGTAGCGTCCCCTTACCCTAAACTCGTGCTTTTTGGGATCGTAATCTCCCCGTCTCAGAACGCTAACCTCAACCCAACCCTCTGGAAACAGTGTCTTGAAAATCTTTTTAATGAGATTCCTGTTTTCAGAGAAATCCTTGATAATGGTTTCAGTGGCGCTCATTGGAATCACCCCCTCTGCCCGGAGAAGAAGCCATTAAGGGACAGGAACCTCCTAATTTTCGTCTACTGAGTTCCTTTTTGAAAAGCTCGCTGAATTCCTCGCTAACACTTCTCAAAGCTGAAATCTTGATGAAAAACGCTCTAAACGAGCCAACACCTTTTCTGGTTGTTACACCATAGCGTCCCAAGCCAAGAACCTCAATTATCTCAATGAAGCTCGAAGTTTCAGCCTTGCTATTGCTGATTGCCCTCACGGGCACTACAAGATATTCACCATCAGCACTAAGACACCACTCACCATGCTTGAGTGCATCAAGCAAACGCCCCTCAAAGATGGGATTCAATTCAGTCATGGGACCACCCAAAAATGAAAGTTAGGAAGTGAATATTAAAAGTAGCTACAAGTGGCTACACAGAAGATCAAGATAATGAGTATTCACCAATTCATGATTTTTTCGTAGGTAATATTTCAGTAGTCAAGAGCACTTCGGTGACCATTGAAAAGAACCATAAGAGGGTTACAACTAAGAGAGAGGACTATTCAAACTGCTTTGTTTCCCCACATGTTGCAGTGACAAAAAACGAACATGAAGAGCGAACAAAAGAGGTTAATCTACTGTTATTGAGTCAACTGAAAATCACACTGAATGAGGATACACCAGCACTCTTAAAACACACCTCAAGCTCAACCCAACTTAGAGTAGTGTGAATAGATAGGACACAGCGGGGACGACCAAGAATTGTAACACCATAAGAAGGCTTTTGAGCACTCAGATTGGGTGATTCAACTACGCATTCACAATTCCTAGAAAAATCATGCACACAAGCATACTGTCAGTAAGATGGACATAAAAACCAAAAAAATAGCCGCTAGTATTTTCGAAGTGCTGAAAAATGAAAGTGTAGAAGCAATCAGGCTCCTTCAAATACGATATCCTTGAGAGTGTACATCATCTCCGGTAGGTCCTCGTAGTATCCAGTCATGTACTCCACCCTATTAGGATACTTCTGTTCAAGCTTTTCCAATTCTTGTATTAACCCCTTAATGAAGCCCCTTTGTATCCCATGGTGCTTTGTGTTTCCGTTTACTTCCTCCGGGTTCACATAGATCGCAATAGTCACCTTTTCGTTTTTCTCAGTTGCTAAGGTGTTATTTATGTCTCCTAGAACACCGGTAACACGGTGGTACAATAAAGGGCCAGCCTTCATCGTGTAACCCTTTCCAATTCTAGAGTAAACAATTATGCCAAAACTCCTCCTGAGAAAAGCATCGTTTGCCTTCCGAACAAAGACATACTTCTCGCTTGGGAATTGAATGAGGGTATCAAAGATCGTTCCAATTCTTTCCTTGTATGCTTCCATATCCATTGGCCCAATTGTTGAACCGGGTATGTACGAGACGGGCTCATTGATTCCACCAAGATGAATTCTCTGGGCGTGCACGAAGTAACCGCCCACAAGCTCAACGTTGGGGATTATGTTATGAGCACTCCGCCAGAAGGGCAGCGCGATCATTGATGTTACTACATAGTTCGATTTCCTGTAAGGGAGATCGTCCTCTGCAAACAGGGTTCCAAAAACGTCATAGTCTGCAACTTCATTTATGACACCATTAATGTCAGTCACCATAACAGGCTCGTCTGTCACTGGCTCAAAGAACATTGTACCCTCCTCAGTAAAGGAGATTCCATCGGAAGTTACCTCATAGATCTTAATTTTGGGATCATTAGCTCTGCCAAATAATGCTACATAAATTCTGCCATCCCCACCGTAGAACGGAAGTACCCTCCTGATGTTGTTCATCTTGTCCTTTGTCATGAAAAAGCCCAGGTAATCTCTGCCAAAGACGCTAATTCTCCGCTTTCCCATCTTCTTAGTGTAAATGTCCCAATAGGCGGACATTAAAGCGTGTCTAAGGGATATGGAATCTTTAACAGGCACTCGAACTTTCTTTCCATTCATAATGACAATCGTCTTCTTATGTGGTATGGTGTCGGTACCATGTGATGGATCAAGATCCAATGCTGTATTCTCAACATAAACACTCTCTAAAGTGCTAATAGTGCCAATCATTATGATCCCCTCCCAAAGGTTTCCATAGCATAATCAAGCCCCGCTATCGGGTCAGTTATGCTGACAATCTCCTTTTCATAATCCATTCTCTCATGATCTAAGTTAGTTCCTTTGTCAACAATCTTCCAGAGGGCATAGTGCGTTAGAACGATCGTCGCGCTCTCGATCTCGTAAGTGGAGATCTCTACTCCTGCTAGAGGGTTCAAGTTAGGTTCTTCATCGCAGTTCTTGATATCTTCTACTAGCCTAGAGGTAGAATTTTCCCTTCTCATTTGATACACCTCCTGCATCAGGACGTTGCAGGTATTTTAATTTGAGGTGATACCC